>NZ_MODU01000005.1 GCF_001885075.1 Alteromonas sp. V450 | reverse complement strand
ATATCATTAAGATACGCAGCACTTCAGGAGAGTTGGCAGAGCCCGGTTTAATGCACCTGACTTGAAATCAGACGTGGGGTCAAACCCACCGGGGGTTCGAATCCCTCACTCTCCGCCATATTACAAGAACCCGCACATCGTTGCGGGTTTTTTTATGCCCGTCTATCACGTTAAACTTTAGTATAAGACCACAGTCGCATTGTTACATTCCATTCACATGTTTAGGCTTGCGTTTTCTTCGCGCAATCTAAAGGTGTTATGTGTCACAGGAAAGTTCTTCTTATCAAAAACTTCACAAACCGAGCAGTAGTTTTAAATCAAGAGACGACTATTTAAACCACGAATTACAAATACTTTCTCCTAAACGTTGGCGGTTAAACCTGCCTGGTAAAGATTATCGCGTTGAGTGGGAAGACTTTGTACCCGGTATGGCTGCAACCATAGGTAAAATTGTTATGGTTGCCGCCGTTGTTGGCGCATTTGCAGCGCCACTAGGGCTGTCTCCTGAGTTTGTTATTGAAAACGTTCGTTTTGAATTGCTGATCGCGGCCGTATTATTCGTCGTTTTGATTTCAGCCTTATTCAATCCGTCTGCCAATTTAGCAGGTACACACGGGCCGCTGTTACCGCTAGTACCTCTTATTGTTGCATCTGGCGGTCACCCCATGGCACTTGGCCTGCTCATCGGTTTGTTCGGTTTTATTTTAGGAATAACAAGGGGCGGCAGCATACTCGCTAAGCTCACCAGTAACGGTGTTTGCGGTGGGTTATTGTTATATTTGGGCTTTATAGGCATTACAGGTCAGGTTAAGAAGCTCTTTGCGTGGGCAGAAAGCTTTGATATGGCTTACCTAGCTTTTGTGGTTATCATTGCCACTATTCTAATGTACGCATGGCTGGAACATATTCAAAAGCGTTGGCTGGCCATTCCTCTTGGCGCAGTAATGGCTGCTGTTATTGCGTTTTCCTTCGGTGCGCCGTTTGAGTTCACTACATCGCCCGGTATGCCCAACTTAAACCCCGCGTATTGGTGGGGAGAAGACACAGGGTGGAAACTAGGTTTACCAGAATGGTCTCATTTCGTTGCTGTCCTTCCTTTTGCCGTACTGGCTGTGTCTATGTGGTCTCCTGATTTCTTAGGTCATCAAGTGTTCCAAAAGTTGAGCTATCCCAAAAAGAGCGAACGGGCTCACATGAACATTGATGACACCATGATTGCTGCGTCAAGCCGTCAAGCTGTGGGCAGTCTATTGGGTGGTGGTAATATTTCATCTTCGTGGGGAACGTATATTATTCCTGCGTCAATTGCGCGTAGACCCATTCCCGGTGGTGCTTTGGTAACGGGCTTTTTATGCATAGTAGCAGCGCTGTGGGGGTATCCTATGGATTTAGCTATTTGGCCTCCAGTACTTTGCGTAGCGCTTATCGTGGGGGTATTTCTTCCCCTAATGGAAGCGGGTATGCAAATGACGCGTGAAGGTAAAACTACTCAGTCAGCGGCTTTAGTTGTGATCTCATCTGTATTAGTAAACCCTGTATTTGGCTGGTCATTTACCATGCTGTTAGATAATTTAGGGCTGGTAGGGTGTAAAGACCGAGCAGGAGATTTAGGTAAAGCGGGTCGCTGGGTTATTCCAGGTATTACATTCTTAATTCTCTGTACGGTTATGGCATTAATTGGCATGTTCCCTGGTGTACCTGCAATTATGGAAACGTTTAGAGTTTAATGACGCTGAACGGGTTAGGGGTAAAACTAGTGGTGTATACATAACCCCATCAGTTTTGCTCAATCGAATTCAAGATTCATAGACTCAGAAGTGGTTAACACCGGCGGCGTAGAGTAACCTTTACGCCGCTTTCAATTTATAGCAGATTTCGGGCAAGCTCAATTAGAATACACTTTTCACGGGTTATGCGTAACTATCTTAATTGTCCCAATAGGGCGTGTCTGTGAAATAATTGGATAAAAAGTCGATAAAAACCCGCAGCTTATTTGAAATCAGTTTTCGGTGTGGATAAACCGCGTATAATGCAATAGATTGCGGGACGAAGTCATCAAGTATCGACACTAGTTCACCATTTTTAAGCGCCTCTCCTGCAATAAAAGTAGGTTGGAGCACGTATCCTTCTCCTTGCTTTGCAACACTGGTAAGTACCTCACCATTATTAGCAATTAGCTTTGGCGTTACTCTCTGAGCATTGGCTTTCAGTGCTGCGATCAGCACAGACTTGTCGCTATCGTAATTAATGTACGAATACTCAAGGTAGTGTTCAGGCTTTAAGTCAGCTGGATGTTTCGGTGTACCATATTTTTTTAAATAGGCCGGTGCGGCACAAAGCGCAAGCTTTATCGTTGTAATTTTTTTGGCCACCAGCGTTGAATTTGCAAGGTGACCTGCACGTATCGCTACGTCAAAGCCTTCGTCTATCACATCAATTTTTCTGTCATTTAACTGCAAGTTAATCGATACATTAGGGTGTGCTTGTTGAAATGCGCTGAGCGCTCCAGCCAAATGCAGGGCAGAAAAAGAAACGGGTGCACTTACATGCAATACGCCTTTTGCTTCTGCATTGAGCAAACCCAACTGGCTTTCCATATCATTTACACTTTCAAGAATATGGTTTGCGTGCTGCAAGCACTGTTGGCCCCCCTCAGTTAAATGAATTTTTCTGGTAGTGCGATTGAATAAACGCGTATCAAGTTGCTTCTCTAATTCCGCAACATACTTGCTTACGAGTTGATTTGACGTGTCTAGCTTTTCTGCAGCTTTTGTAAAACTGCCTTCATTTGCAACAACGCAGAAAGTTTTCAGTAGCGATAATTTATCCATCGTTTAGCCATTCGTCTCAATAAACAACAAATTGTTGGTAATCATTCAATATTTAACCGCTTTATTCAATAGATGTTGGTAACTATTCTATATGCATCAGGTTAGCGCTGTGCCAACTAAATGAAGTCAGGCGGGGCGTTCATCACTTTTTAGATATGACACTTTCAATTACGAGAGACTTTGAGGATTCAACAATGAACAAGCAATTTCTGAAAAACATTTTTACTTCTAATAGCAGTATTTCTAGTTTGGTTTTACGTGTGCCTGTGGGCATTATTCTTAGTGCACACGGCGCACAAAAGCTTTTTGCGTGGTTTGGTGGTTATGGACTAGAAGGCACAGGTCAGTGGATGGAAAGCATTGGTTTAGCGCCAGGCTTTTTAATGGCATTGCTTGCGGGAAGTGCTGAATTTTTTGGTGGACTAGCACTTATTTTAGGTTTGCTTACTCGCCCAGCCGCGCTGGTGAGTGCATTTACTATGGTTGTTGCAATTTTTAGCGTACACGCCGCCAACGGTCTGTTTATGGCCAATAATGGTTATGAATTTGCGCTAGCGCTGCTTGCAGCAACAACGGCACTTGCTATCCAAGGTGGTGGTAAATTATCAATCGACGCTCTGATCAGTGACACGCTGTTTAAGTAAGGCGAGTTACGCGTATTTGTTCTGAAGCCGGCTTTAAACAGCCGGTTTCTATGGTAAGCCACCCCCGCATGGATACGATTTAGAGTTGCTTATGAAACTGACAACCGAAATAAAAACGCCATTGCCAGTACAAATTAGTACAGCGTATATATCTCATGGCGGAGGTCCGCTACCACTGCTTGAAATGCTGACAAAAGGTGAAGCGAATTCTCCCCAGTATCACACGGAAATGATTGAAGCGCTCAAAACGTTGTCAGCAGATTTACCCAGGCCTGATGTAATCATAGTGATTAGCGCTCATTGGGAAGAAACAGAAGTTAGTGTAACTAACAACCCAGAACCTTCCTTGATTTACGACTATTATGGCTTCCCTAAAGAGGCGTACTCCCTTAAATATCCGGCCAAAGGAGAAGTTGCACTTGCAACTTTATTACTAAAGCGTTTAGCAGAACAAGGTATTGCTGTGCGGGAGGATAGGGCACGTGGCTTCGATCATGGAATGTTCATCCCACTAAGTATCATGTATCCCAACGCCGAAGTACCCTGTATTCAAGTATCCATTACGTCTGATTTGAATTCGGAAAAGCATGTGTTGTTGGGGGAAGCAATTAGGAAAGCTGTAGAACGCGGGTTAAAGCCTGTAAATAGTGATGCAACGGACCAAGTGAATATTTTAGTATTGGGCTCGGGGTCTTCATTTCACAATATGCAGGGCTTTTTTGATAGCACTGATGATGCAAGGCGCAAAGCTACGCGCTTTAATAACTGGCTTCAGACAACTATGCAGACCAGTGCCTATTGCGAGAATGAACGCAAAGCTCGTCTTGTTAAATGGTACAGCGCGCCGGATGCGCGATACGCCCATCCTAGAGAAGAGCACCTTCTTCCACTTCATGTTTGTTATGGCGTTAATAATAGAGCAGCTGATAAAGCTCTGTCTTTAACGCTTCTAACCAAACCTGCAAGCATGTTTGTGTGGTGTGATTGACAGTGCTTCACATTACCGCGTCAGTGCAACACCTGATTGAATAACGCCTGCGTTAAAAGAGAGCAATTAAATTTTAAGCACTTTGTTTATCAATTAGTCGTTTGAGTAGAAATGTTAAAATTAGTGCTTTACAGACCCACATAAATCATTAAGATACGCAGCACTTCAGGAGAGTTGGCAGA
>NZ_MODU01000003.1 GCF_001885075.1 Alteromonas sp. V450 | reverse complement strand
GGGCCCGCGACCGAGTGTCGGCCAGTTGGCGAATCTCGTTTCCCGCTCCAAATTTAAATCTGAATCTAATCAGATATCAAAAGATGCAAAGCATCGACTCTATGCGGGAATAGCTCAGTTGGTAGAGCACGACCTTGCCAAGGTCGGGGTCGCGAGTTCGAATCTCGTTTCCCGCTCCAAATTTTCAAACATCACGAAAATCTAAA
>NZ_MODU01000002.1 GCF_001885075.1 Alteromonas sp. V450 | reverse complement strand
GATTAAAAGTCAACTGCTCTACCAACTGAGCTAACGACCCATCAAGTGACACGAAGATTTGTAAGGCAATTCAAATGATGGTGGGTCGTGCTGGATTCGAACCAGCGACCAATTGATTAAAAGTCAACTGCTCTACCAACTGAGCTAACGACCC
>NZ_MODU01000001.1 GCF_001885075.1 Alteromonas sp. V450 | reverse complement strand
ACTGAAGGCTTGTAGCTCAGCTGGTTAGAGCGCACCCCTGATAAGGGTGAGGTCGGCAGTTCAAGTCTGCCCAAGCCTACCATTTCCTTGCTTTAAGAAAGGAAGGTAACAAAGGTAGAAAACGTGTCACGTTGGACCCGAAATCCTAATGAATATTTACTGTTTCAGTAAGCATTGATTAGGGTTTTTTACTCTAAAGATGAAAGTACTGCTTTTGCAGGAAACATCGAATGTTCTTTAACAATTTGGAAAGCTGATATTAATAGTAATCAATCAAAATTGAGTAACTGAGAAATCGAAAGATGACTTTTTACTCTACTTGACTGAATTGCTTGTTATCAATCGATGATTTGATAGCAAGGCAATTCTTCCGATTAGCTTGTCATTCATGC